>NZ_BAWW01000029.1 GCF_000875975.1 Parachlamydia acanthamoebae
CGAATCAACCTTTCAGGAGAACAGCTTTATTCCCAAACTTACCGCTATGACCAAGCAGGTAATCTGATCCAAAAAGATCTGCCTTTCAACATCGGTCAAACGACCTATGCTTACGATCTACGTAGTCAGCACAAGTCGATCCACTCTCCACATTTCAGTGAAACAGGAGTTACATATGATGCAGTTGGGAATCTTCTTACACAAACTTACACCGATCCAATTGGTCGTTTGCCTTGTC
>NZ_BAWW01000030.1 GCF_000875975.1 Parachlamydia acanthamoebae
TAGACATCTTTCGAAATTAAACTTTTGAGTGTATATTAGAGCCTCAAAATCAGGAGGCTACATGAAATTTGAGACAGTTAAAGAATTAGATGAAGAGAAATTTCGTCGTCTAACAGGAGTTAAACGAACGACATTTAACAAGATGGTAGGGATCCTAGAGAAAGATATTACAAGCAGAGCAACGAAGAAAGGAAGAAAGAAAAAGTTAAGCGTAGAGAATATGTTGCTGATGGCTTTAGAGTATATCAGAGAATACAGAACTTATTTTCACATCAGCCAAAGCTATTCAATCAGTGAGAGTAATGCTTATAAAACTGTGAAGTGGGTTGAAGATACGCTAATCAAACATCCCGATTTTGCTTTGCCAGGGCGTAAAGCTCTCTTAAAAAGTGATATGGAATTTGAAATTGTGCTTGTAGATGCTTGTGAGAGTCCAATAGAAAGACCAAAAAAAAAGGATTCGAAATAAAAAGTGGATAAGAAACAGGAACAATAGACAGAAACAGTTTTATTCAGGAAAAAAGAAAAGGCATACGCTTAAGAGCCAAGTAGTTGTAGATAAGAAATCGAAAAAAGTGATTTGCACGTGTTTTAGCAATGGCAAAAAGCATGACTTCCGTCTTTTTAAAGAGAGTAAGGTACGTTGGACAAAAGAGCGTTTTGGAATAACGGATAGCGGATATACAGGTATAAAAAAATTACAAAGCAACACAAAACTACCAAAGAAAACAAGTAAGAAGAAGCCATTAACAGCGGAAGAAAAACAACAAAATAGAGAATTCGCGTCAGAAAGAGTTGTAAATGAGAATGTTATAGGCAGCTTAAAAAGATTTAAGATTATAAGTGATAGGTATAGGAATCGAAGAAAACGGTTTGGCTTAAGATTTAACCTGATCGCGGGGATACACAATTTGGAGTTGCCGTAAGGAATTTCGAAAGAAGTCTA
>NZ_BAWW01000031.1 GCF_000875975.1 Parachlamydia acanthamoebae
ATAAGAGTGATTCGCTGAACTCTTTTCTGAATTGAGCTGATAGAGATCATCATAAGCATATTGACAAGGCAAACGACCAATTGGATCGGTGTAAATTTGTGTGAGAAGATTCCCAACTGCTTCATATGTAACTCCTGTTTCACTGAAATGTGGAGAGTGGATCGACTTGTGCCGATGAAGCAAATCATAAGTATACGTTGTTTGACCAATGGCAGATCTTTTTGGATCAGATTACCTGCTTGGTCATAGCGGTAAGTTTGGGAATAAAGCTGTTCTCCTGTGTTAGATCTACCGCGTTGTAGCCGTACACAACATGACTGCCGTCGGGAAGTGTACTGGAATGAATACGTCCTTTCCGGTCGTATACATATTTCATCTGCAGACCATTGCCCAACGTTTCTTCAATGAGGCGATCACATCTATCAATTGAGCGCGAATGGGAGGATACTTTGCCAACTTTAAACGTTGGGAGGATCTTCTCGAAGAAACTCAAACCAAGGAATTAATGAGGTTGAAAAATAATTTAATGATTTGAAAAGGCTGCTTTTAAATACTTATGGTAAATTTACCTCAGAATTTAAACACTTAGAGGAATGGAGTCACAATATTACAAGCCGTCTAGGATGGCTAAATGGGCACATTCCGGAAGAACATTGTAGCGCTTTGCAAGACGAAAATAAAGTTAGGCAAAACTTGATGAGGATCTATAAGCGTGCAGCTAAAGTCCCAGTCGCTTGCAGGACATTCAAGCTGTTTTTGAGCCTAGAAGAGGAACAATCAAGACCATAGAAGATGCCAATTAAATCATAATCTTGCATCTTTTGTTAGATCAATAGAAGTTCCAGTCAGTTTGATACGAACTTCTATTTTTATTTGGATTAATTTATTGGGAGCAGGTCAGTAATAGGTCAAACATTTAAGGATTTTTAGATTCATTACCTTTTTCCAATTCTACTTTTAAATTTATAGGGAATAAAATTTCCACATTATGAGATTTATCGTGAGTCCAATATGTCGCTCCTTTTTCTAATAATTTGAGGTATATTTTTCGATCCTTTTCATCTAATGGAGGGATCTCTTCATGAATGATTTGGATATTAAAATTTTCTATCCAATCCAAATTAGTAAAATTTTCATAAAAAGAATCCCAATTTGTATTTGAATAATCAGGAAAATCTAATTTATCCATAAAAAACTGAATTAAATCAAATCTATTTTTTATTCCCTTCGGTATAACAATAAGTTTACTATTGAAATTTTGCTCATGAGGAAATTTATCAAAAAATTTAAAGTTAGTCATTTAATTTACCTTTATAAAAGTTTTATAATGATCTGGAGTATAAAATATTTCGCCACTTTCCCCCACAACGATTCTTTGTGGTCCAGCCCCTTGAGCTTCTGCTGTAGGATGGACAAATTCTCTATAATAATTTTCCGCTTTTTGTGGAAGTAAGTCTTGCGCATTTTCAAATATACTTCCATCATTTTTATGAGGATGCTTTATACCGTCTTTTATTCTCTTTAGTGTGGCTCGTAAATCTACCCAACCTTCCATGGTTTTTTTGCCGATTTTTACCCTAGACCAAACAAAATCGGCGGTTTTTTTTGTTGCAGTTTCTGCCGTCAGCGTCAGAGTTCTTTCAATAAACGTGGTTTCAGCCATTACTTTGCTAGCATTCATAGCAGCACTACGAATCCCTCTACCAGCAATTTGTGTAGCTTCAGTTGTTAATAGTTTTTGCGCCTGTCTTAAAACCACTCTTTGCGCAACTTTTTTTACCGCTAAAGAACCTAGGTTATAGGCTAACCCAGCGCCGCTGTACAGCAATGCGGCATCCGCTGCTAAAAATATTCCATCGACAGTATATTCACCTAATTTGCCAGCAGAATAATTATCGTAACATTCCCCATTCAGAATTTCTGGGGGAGCATTTGAATAGTCTTTTGTAAGCCGGTTATAAACACCCTTAATAAAATTTTTGCTCGCCTGATATCCAGTTTCTCGATCTTGCATTTCTTGTAATGTCTGCTCTTTTTCAAATTCAGACCACTCTGAAAGACCAAATAAATCAATACTAGTTAAAGGACTGTTATTTACATATGCATATAGATTAGGTCCGGCTTCATAACCAAGGGGATCAGCAGTGATCCAACGAGCTATTTGAGGGTCATAGTAACGTCTGCCAAAATAAATCAGGTCCGTTTCTGGATCAGTTCGTTTGGAACAAAAACGCCAAGATGTTGTCGGATCTTTAGCATCCCCAGATGGATCAAAAATGGTTTCTTCTCCGAAAGCCGTGTAGCGATAGATATCGACAGGTTCACCTTTAGAGTTTAAAAGAACTTGAACATGCCCTGTAAAGTTAGTTA
>NZ_BAWW01000032.1 GCF_000875975.1 Parachlamydia acanthamoebae
CGCATCATTTACAAAGACCTTCCCGATTCTCGATCTGTTCACATTGGTTATTGGCGAAGAAAGGACGTCAGCAATGGGATAAAGATTGACGTAGGTGATCCCCGACGCCATCGCGTCAAATACATTGAACAACCTGTGGGACCAACAGCAAAACTCATTCGAACCTACTCTTTTGAGTACTTCCTCAATAG